>JAEPOK010000017.1 GCA_017642935.1 Hyphomicrobiales bacterium | reverse complement strand
GCCTGTTGATGGAATGATCCCTGTTCGTGGGTTGATTGAAGCTGCTGGGCGGCCTGTAGCGTCTGTTCAGGGCTTATTCAAAGCGCTGGTGCGGTCGGCTAAATGAGCTTTTTTAGCAGACTTGTCATTTTTCGCTTGCACCAGCAAAAGTCTGAAACTATACCGTCCTCCGCGTCGGGGAGTGGCGCAGCCTGGTAGCGCACCTGTTTTGGGTACAGGGGGTCGCTAGTTCGAATCTAGTCTCCCCGACCATCTTATTCGGTAGAAATACCAAGGGGCTTGGCCGCCAGGGCCAGGCCCTTTTTCTATATGTGATGGAACCGCTGCAATTTGTGCAGTTTTTCCATTTTATTTAGAATTCAGTTGGTATAGTGTGCGGGCCGCGTGAATGGTGGTTTGCGCGCAACTAGGCGAACATAACGACAAAGGATGAATTCGTGAAAGCACGCATTTATCAACCCGCGAAAAACGCTATGCAATCAGGTACCGCAGGGACGCACGATTGGTTGCTGGAATTCGA
>JAEPOK010000016.1 GCA_017642935.1 Hyphomicrobiales bacterium | reverse complement strand
CGCCGATGAAATCTACACCCGCTTCTTTTACGGCGGCGCGCGTGCTCCTTCCTTCCTCGATATCATGGAGCCGGAAGACCGCATTCTGTTCGTCAACACCTTCTCCAAGAACTGGGCGATGACCGGCTGGCGCATTGGCTGGATCATGGCGCATCCCTCGCTCGGGCAGACTTTCGAGAACCTGATCCAGTATTCCACCTCGGGTGTTGCCCAGTTCATGCAGCGTGGCGCCGTAGCGCACGCGACATTATGTGCGGCGCACTCGAAGCAACGGGCCGGGCGCGCGTCAGTCCGCCGCCCGGTGCTTTCTATCTGTTCTTTGCGGTGGACGGCGTCACCGATTCGCTCGTGGCGGCGTTCGACATTGTCGACAAGGCGCGTGTTGGCCTGGCGCCGGGTTCGGCGTTCGGTGAGGGCGCGGAAGCCTATTTCCGCATCTGCTTCAACCGCCGCCTCGATCAGGTCGAGCAGGCCGCCGAGCGGCTGGCGTCCTGGATCTCATCGCGCTGAGCGTTCCGCCATTGCCGTCGAG
>JAEPOK010000015.1 GCA_017642935.1 Hyphomicrobiales bacterium | reverse complement strand
CCGGAATCCGTCGAGGCCTTCCCGTGGGCGCTGTTTCACAAGATGGGCGAAGCGGGCTTGTTTCGCATTCCGTTCGGGGCCGATCTCGGCGGGCGCGGGCTTGCGCACCCGGTGACAGCCTGCGTGGCCACACTGGAGGAACTGGCCTATCATTCCAATTCCGTTGCGGCCATCTATGACGTGCACTGCATCCTGGCCGGCCGGACGCTCGAGGCGGCCCCGGCCGATTTGCAGAAGCGTTATCTCAAGCCGCTGATGGCCGGCGAGATCGTCGGCGCGTTCGCCACCTCCGAGCCCGGCACCAGTTCGGACCTGACGCCGCAGGCGATGGAGACGGTTGCAACCGACAATGGCGACGACCTGATCGTCAACGGGCGCAAGCGCTGGATCACCAATTCGCCGGTCGCAAGCTTCGTCACGGCGCTGTGCCGGACCGGGGACACGACCGTGATGGTCCTGATCGATCTTGACACCGAGGGTGTGACCGTTGGCGCGCCGGACAAGAAGCTGGGCAACCATGCCCAACTGACCGCCGA
>JAEPOK010000014.1 GCA_017642935.1 Hyphomicrobiales bacterium | reverse complement strand
CAGGCGTTGGCTCTGGATCCGCATCAGGTTCTTCACCACCAGACTTTTTGGGCTTTTCAGCTTTTGCGCCTGCAGATGGAACCGCACTACCACGACTTGGCGGCGTGTCATCTCCCATATCACGAGCAGGTTTTTCACCCTTGATGATAGATGCAATTTCATCACCGCTGAGTGTTTCATACTCAAGAAGGCCTTCAGCGATTGCCACAAATTCATCTTTTTTGGTTTTGATGATGTCATGTGCGGTCGCGGTCGCCTCATCGATCAAACGGTGAACTTCAGCATCAATCTTCTTAGCTGTTTCTTCCGACATATTCTGTGACTGCGCCACAGAATGGCCCAAGAACACTTCCTGCTGGTTTTCACCATAGGCAACTTGACCAAGCTCATCAGAAAAGCCCCATTGTGTTACCATTGCACGCGCTAGCTTTGTAGCCTGTTCAATATCAGATGACGCACCGGATGTTATGTTCTCTTTGCCAAATGTGACTTCTTCAGCAACGCGACCACCCATCATGATAGCAAGACGCGAAATCATC
>JAEPOK010000013.1 GCA_017642935.1 Hyphomicrobiales bacterium | reverse complement strand
ATCATCGTTTTCCGATGGGCAAATATTCCGCGCTCATGCGTAGCCTGCGCGCACGCGGGCTGGCGCATGACGGTACGCTGGTGGAATCAGCGCCCGCTCCGGCCGCATGGCTGCGGCTTGCGCATGATGCAACCTATGTCGATCAGGTGTTGCGCTGCGCGGTACCGAAATCCGTTGAACGCGAGATCGGTTTCGCGATCGGCGAGCGCGTCTCCCTGAGAGCGCGGCTCGCAGTGGCAGGAACTGCCATAGCCGCAGATATCGCTCTCGCCAACGGCATTGCATGCAACGCCGCAGGCGGCAGCCATCACGCGCGGCGCGCACACGGTGCCGGGTTCTGCACATTCAACGACGTTGGCGTGGCAGCGTCGATGCTCCTGGCCGCAGGGTGCGTGAGCAGCATTCTGGTCGTCGATCTGGATGTGCATCAGGGCGATGGCACGGCAGAGATATTTGCCGAGGAGCCGCGCGTCTTCACCTTCTCCCTGCATGCGGAAAGGAACTACCCCGTCCGCAAGGTGCCTTCGCGTTATGATTTCGCGCTGCCCGACGCCGTGCGGGATGCTGCATATCTGGA
>JAEPOK010000012.1 GCA_017642935.1 Hyphomicrobiales bacterium | reverse complement strand
CGCACGTATACCTGCGAAACACAGACACCGCTTGATACATGTACTGGATTTTCGGCTTGCGATCTTGTTGCAACCGTATGCGAAGCTCATGGAGCGGATGGCAGCTGCGCAACCACGCTGAACACCTATAGCTGCCAGGTTGATGATGGCTCCGGCGGATGCAATGCACGGGGCGTCACTTTCCAATGTGAGAACCTCGTTGCGGCGGCTGGCGATCCGACGAGCATGTGGGTCGCGGCACAATCGCCATGGGGCTGGAACGAAAGCTGCATCGCCCATCGACCGGAAGGATCGTGCATCGCCGTATCGGAAAGCTGCATCGGCAGTGGGTCTGTGCGCATCAACCCGGTGATTACGGCCGCGGAGCTCGCTGCAGATCCCGCACTTGCGGCACTGCTCGGTTTGGAGGGAGTCACGGAAGGCTCTGGGCACGCCAATGAGATTCTCGGCGCAGGCGGCGTTTGGCGGATTTCAGCGGACAATCTGTCGCTACCAAGTGTTCCGTCGGATTGTATCCAGCGTGAGGTGACATACGACTGCGAAGTCGCTGAAGCGGTGAACACGTGTGGCGAGTTCGAAGCCAGGACTTCTGGCGGTTCCAGCCATGCCGAATTGGCTGCTCCACAAATACA
>JAEPOK010000011.1:394-641 GCA_017642935.1 Hyphomicrobiales bacterium | reverse complement strand
CGGTCACCACCAGCCCCCGCCCCATGATCATCAGCGCGCAAATGGTGATCAGCGCGTAATGGCCGAAACCCGAGAAGGCGAGGCTGAGCCCGTCGGTCGGTTGCGTATCGGGCAGCGGGAAGAAGTAGAGCCCGACCGCGATCACCGCGATCGTCAGCAGCGAAATGATCTCCACGGACATGCGCCCGCGCGCAAAGGCGACGAACATGGCGATGGTGATGACCATCGCCGCAATCGCATGGTAGGA
>JAEPOK010000011.1:0-384 GCA_017642935.1 Hyphomicrobiales bacterium | reverse complement strand
AACTCCGATCATCCGAGAGCCGGAATCCCAGTTTATCCCGCTTTGCGCAAGGATTTAGTTTGGTACCCCTGGCCGGACTCGAACCGGCACTTCAGAAGAAACTCGATTTTGAGTCGAGCGCGTCTACCAATTCCGCCACAGGGGCACTGCATCGGGACCGCAGGCGTTAGCCGCGCCCCGGTGCGGCATCAAGCCTTGAGCGCATTGACGAGCAATTTGTGCAGTTTCGAATGCAGCGCATCGTTGGCAGCCAGCACCTGTGCCGAATGGATCGGCTGCGACCGGCCGCGGAAATCGGACACGAAACCGCCCGCCTCGCGCACGATCAGGCAGCCGGCGGCGGTATCCCAATCGTTGAGCCCGCTTTCCCAGAACCCGTCGTAG
>JAEPOK010000010.1:340-731 GCA_017642935.1 Hyphomicrobiales bacterium | reverse complement strand
CAGGTAGCTCTTCATCCCAAATGATGTAGTCTTTCATCTGAGACTTGGCTGCCTCGACGGTGCGCTTCGTCAGTTTGACCACTGCGATCTCCGTTTCCAGAACCCCGTTTTTGAGTAACTGTGGTGTCATCACTCGGAGGAAAACCGGTGCGTAGATTTGGGTACGCCAGCGGAATCCGGTTTCAATCTAAATCCATATAAAACAGTAGGTTAGAGTGGAATTTCGTAGTCTGGCGTACCCATTCTGTACCGGCTCCGAAGGCAGAGGCCAGAGGTTCGAATCCTCTCGGGTGCGCCAAGGGCAGGATGTTCGGCATCGCCTCGTGCGATTTGCCCGCTACACAGTTGCAAATCGCCGGCGGGGACCTAGACGGTGCCGGTCGTGAAATTA
>JAEPOK010000010.1:0-330 GCA_017642935.1 Hyphomicrobiales bacterium | reverse complement strand
ACCCGATTTCTACCAGCACGATCTCGACCGCCTTTCGCAGGCCGGCCGCCGCCGGATGCTGGCGTTGGCCCAGGGACGTGACTTCTCGTCCAACGACTATCTGGCACTGGCCGGAGCGTCCGCATTGCGCGAAGCGGCTGTCGCGGCGCTCGAGCGCGGGGTTGCTCTCGGCTCGGGCGGATCGCGGCTGCTGCGCGGCAATTGCGCCGAGCATGAAGCGCTGGAAGAGCGGGCAGCGGCATTCTTCGAGGCCCCCTCCGCCCTGTTCCTCGGCTCGGGCTATGCCGCCAACAGCCTGATCTTTGCGACGCTGCCGCAAAAGGGCGACCT
>JAEPOK010000009.1 GCA_017642935.1 Hyphomicrobiales bacterium | reverse complement strand
TATCACGTAATGGTGAGCACGTTATCAAAACCGTTAACTGTTAACTGATAACTGCCGACTGAAACGGGGGATTAGCTCAGCTGGCTAGAGCGCCTGCCTTGCACGCAGGAGGTCATCGGTTCGACTCCGATATTCTCCACGAGTCCCTTTTGGGACATAGGTTCATTGACATATTGGGACGGAGCGCGGCGGTATTTTACCGTTGGCGTGAAGTCAAAAAGAAGAAACACGAAGTAGAATAGAACAATTAAGGATTACGAGAGGGCGTCCCATATTTATATGGGATGCGACAAGCAAAAGAAGGGCGTATGGGGAATGCCTAGGCTCTCAGAGGCGATGAAGGACGTGATAAGCTGCGAAAAGCTGCGGGGATTGGCACATACAAATTGATCCGCAGATATCCGAATGGGGCAACCCAGCATATTGAAGATATGTTATCCGAAAGGAGGCGAACCCGGAGAACTGAAACATCTAAGTACCCGGAGGAGAAGAAAACAAAAGTGATTCCGATAGTAGCGGCGAGCGAACTCGGATTAGCCCAAACCAGTGTTGTTACGGCAATGCTGGGGTTGTAGGACCACGATATTTGATGCGTAATGAATTAGAACACTTTGGAAAGAGTGACCAGAGAGGGTGATAGTCCCGTATAAGTAAAGATCGTTATTGATAGTGGTATCCTGAGTAGTGCGGGGCACGTGTAACCCTGTATGAATTTGGCGGGACCATCCGTTAAGGCTAAATACTCCTGAG
>JAEPOK010000008.1 GCA_017642935.1 Hyphomicrobiales bacterium | reverse complement strand
TGAACGCACACGGTTTCAGGTACAATTTAACTCGCCATCTCGGCGTTCTTTTCACCTTTCCCACACGGTACTGGTTCACTATCGGTCATGCAGATGTATTTAGCCTTACCGGATGGTGCCGGCTGGTTCACGCAAGATTTCACCGGTCTCGCGCTACTCAGGATACCCGCCTTCTTGTAATCGGTACACCTACAGGGCTTTCACCTTCTGTGGCGCTGCTTTCCAGACAGCTTCGATTTAAGATTACAAAAATTACGCAGGTCCTACTACCCCGCACCCCGTAGGATGCGGTTTGGGCTGCTCCGCGTTCGCTCGCCACTACTTGCGGAATCACTGTTGTTTTCTCTTCCTCCGGGTACTTAGATGTTTCAGTTCCCCGGGTATGCCTCCTCGAAAGGATACCCTAATAAATTAGAGTGGGTTGCCCCATTCGGAAATCCGCGGATCACAGTTCTTTTGCAACTCCCCGCAGCTTATCGCAGCTTTACACGTCCTTCTTCGCCTCTGCATGCCTAGGCATCCACCGTGTGCCCTTAATTGCTTATTTTATATGGCTTGCACTACCTCTCGGTGCGCGCAAGGAACATACTCAATTGCTTGAGCTATTACTCTTGTGGGCTGCAGGTGTACTACCACCTACAGCTACCCTAGGCGCATGTTATCTGCGTTCGTAAAACGAACACTTCAAACATACTATATGAGCTGACAATCAATCGATTGCCGCTCTTTATACATTGTTATACTTTTTCACCATGTCAAAGAACTTCGCCGGGCGAAGCGCCAGGGTTTATTCTGGTCTTTTCCGGCACTACCGGGTTGCCCCGGGCCTGTCGCACAGGCAAGCTGTTTAACGCCACCGCTTCGGCCTCGAAAGACTCCCGCAGCAACTAACATTCTTTCAATAAAACTATGTGACTTCCGGGGTTACGCACCC
>JAEPOK010000007.1 GCA_017642935.1 Hyphomicrobiales bacterium | reverse complement strand
CGGGCATCGAAGCGATACTGGATGGCGACATCTGGACCCCCGCCGATATGGACTTGGCCAATGCAACGATGGGGCAAGTGATCCAGATCGACGAAGCCCGGATCAAAGATCATCTGGGCGAGATGGTCCGGGGGACGGTCGAGGAAGCGTTGAATGCGATGTTGGACGCAGAAGCGGATCGGCTCTGCGGTGCTGGTCGCTATGAGCGCACCGAAGGCCGCCGCGACACTCGGGCGGGCAGTTATGAGCGCTCGCTCGATACCAAGGCCGGGCCTGTGAAGCTGAAGATGCCGAAGCTGCGGCGGCAGACCTTCGAGACGGCGATCATCGAGCGCTATCAGCGACGGGAAAGCAGCGTTGAGGAGGCCTTGATCGAGATGTATCTGGCGGGCGTCTCCGTACGCCGTGTCGAGGACATTACTGAGGCGCTTTGGGGCACTCGTGTCAGTCCGGGCACAGTCTCCAACCTCAACAAGAAGATTTACGCCAAGATCGACGAATGGCGTCATCGCAGGATCGAAGGCGATCACCCCTATGTCTTCCTGGACGGGATCGTCATGAAGCGGACGTGGGCGGGTGAGGTGCGCAACGTCTCACTTCTGGTGGCGATTGGCGTGACCGCGGACGGTTATCGCGAGATCCTGGGTATCGTCGAAGGTCCCAAGGAAGACAAGGCGGGCTGGTCAACCTTTCTGCGCCACTTGGCCGACAGAGGGCTCTGCGGCGTGCAATTGATCGTGTCGGATGCTTGTCGTGGCCTCGTCGAGAGCGCCGCCGAGCATTTTCCGGACGCGCAGTGGCAACGCTGTGTCGTGCATTTCTATCGTAACGTCTTCAGCCTGGTACCGGCAGGCAAGGTTCGTGATATCGCCAGGATGTTGAAAGCCATCCACGCTCAGGAAAGCCGCCAGGCCGCCACAGAGAAGATGATGGCGGTCATTGCAGAACTCCGTGCAATGCGGCTCGCCAAAGCGGCCGATCTTCTGGAAGAGCACGGCGAAGAAACGCTGACCTACTACGGCT
>JAEPOK010000006.1 GCA_017642935.1 Hyphomicrobiales bacterium | reverse complement strand
CGAACGGATGTACCGTAATGCCCTATCACATGGATGACCGATCGCTTGATCTGGGTGCCCTGCAACGGCGTCTCGAGGACACCGATCTGATCCCGAGCCAGTTGCCGTTGCGCGACGGGCTGAGCGCGAAGATGACGTTGCTCAACGCGGCCGGAATCAGCTCCATGGCAGACCTGCGAACCGCTCTGAAGACATCGAAGTCCCTCACAACTTTGTCGCAGCGCTCCGGTATCGATCCGGAGTATTTGAAGCTGCTGAAAAGGACGATTGGCGGCTTCTTTCCCAAGCCGCGGTCGCTGGGAGAGGTCGATTGGCTGGGCAGCGACACGGTCAACCGTTTGCGGGACGCCGGCATCAAGAACACGCAGCAACTGTTCGAGGCTTCTACCGCAGACGCGGCCGGTCTTGCCGCGCAAACCGGCGCGGACCCGAACGACCTGCAAGAGCTAGCGGCGATCTCGGACCTGTGCCGCATCCAATGGGTCAGCCCGAGCTTTGCCCGCGTTCTGACCGCGGCCGGTTTTGAAAGCCCCGCCGCCATTGCCCGCGCCGACCCCGAAGGTCTGTTTGAAGCTTTGGTGAAGGCCAATGAAGGCGCCAAATTCCACAAGGGCAAGGTCGGCCTGCGCGATATCCGGCGATTGGTGGCCGCGGCCGCCTACGTGCCGTAGCAGTGCGGCGCCCGATACCGAACGGTCTTCGTGGAAGGCGTACCAGAGAAAAACCGATGAGCAAGACATTCACGCCTATCCGGCTCCTGCGCGTCGTCGCGCGCACGGTCCTCGTGATCGTCGCGCTGTTCTGGTTCATCTTTGCCGTGCTGTCCGGCGCCGGCCAATATGGCGAAGGGATCGGTGCGGTCGTGCGCAACCTGCCCAATGCCCTGCCATGGCTGGCGCTGTTCGGTCTCGTTGTGGCTGCGTTTCGATGGGAGTTTGTCGGCGGTGCGCTGGTGGCGTTGGCCGGGTTGGGTTCGATCGTCTTCTTCAAGGCTTGGCAGGTGCCGATCGTGCTGCTCGGCGTCTCGTTTCCGCTGGTCGTCGGCGGTATGGCCCTGATCTTGTGTTCGTATGGCGATCGGGTGACACGCTGGCGTCATGGTCACCCATACCGGGACAATCTGAAGTC
>JAEPOK010000005.1 GCA_017642935.1 Hyphomicrobiales bacterium | reverse complement strand
ATCTCGTTCATCGTTCGGTAGTGGGTCAGTTTGAAATCTGAGCCCGCTTTTTGTACGGACCGCGTTTCGTCGACTTTTCGGCTTCCTTTGTCTCGATCAGCGCAACGATATCCTCAGTCTCCCACAGCCGATCTGTGACGCCAGCGGCCATCGCCGGCGTCACTTTGAGCGACGAATGAATACGGACAAAATTGTAGTACATGAAGTGAAGCGCAACGGCGTAAGCGTGATTTTCGATCTTCTTCGAGAACGCATTCGTCAGTCGTGTGAAACGACGCATGTGCATCCGCATTGTGAGGTTCTGCCGTTCCACATAGGACGTGGATACGTGCTTGATGTTCGGCTCGCCTTCGATCTTGGTTTTGCGAATGCCGGTGCACTCCGCCGGTGAGTAGCGGCCCTTCACGGCTTCCGGCGCAGCGCCATACATCTTGACCAGTTGGGCATAGTCCACGTCGCAGCCAAACGCACCCTCAACGGCTTCCAGATAGGCTTTGTGGCCGTCTGTCGTCATCTGGACACGATTGGCAAGCCGTGACGCAACATCGTCCATGAAGGCCATCGCATATTCGCTGTCCCGCCCACCGACAAGATAAGACACGATTAGCTTGCTGTCGGCGTCCAGAGCCGTCCATGTCCATGTGTCGCCCGCCTGATCGGGTGCGGCCTTAGCCGTCTTGACGTTCTTCTGTTTGGCGTAGGTGAATGACCAGATTTCATCGCACTGGATACGCTGCGCGTTCACGTTACGGACGTGCTCGTCGTGGTACTCGGCGCAGACCTTTCCAGCGTCAACCAGCAGCTTGGAAATTGTGTTCTTGCTTGCACCCATCACACGCGCGATGGAGCGGATCGATTGGCCTTCACAAAGAAGGTGAAGGATGCGAGCGCGGTCTTTCGGGTCAAGCTTGTTCATAGGGCGAGGGTAGACTGGCCAGTACCCCACGTCAAGCATAACAGTCAGTTTGCAAAATTTTAAAATTTCGCTTTCACGCTGATTTCGAAAATGCTAATGGGGGATTCGATGATTGACGCTGACAAATACAAGACGCCCGGCCAGTTCATGGAAGCGCTGCTATCCGAACGCGGCTGGACCAAGCGCACGCTTGCTATCGTGCTGGATGTGGATGAGTCGAAAATCAATCGATTGACATCGGACCGGCAGCCGATCACCGCGCAGATGGCCGTGCTTCTTGAAGAAGTCTTTGGTGTCGATGCCAACGATTTCCTTGCTCTTCAGCACCGATACGAGTTGGCCGTGGCGCGGATCGAGTCGCAGCCGGACCCGGAGCGCAGCACACGCGCTGCGATCTATGGTGATCTACCCATATCCGAGATGATCAAGCGCGGTTGGCTGGATGCCAGCAACATCAAGGATCGTGAGGCTGTGGAAGCATCACTTCACCGCTTCTTCGGTGTTAATGATCTGAAAAACATAGAGTTTCTACCGCATGCCGCCAAACGCACGGAGGTCAGCGGAGACGCCACACCCGCGCAGTTGGCATGGATTTATCGGGTCAGGCAGATAGCATCGGAAATGCTCGTTGCGCCCTTCACCGACCGTTCGGTCGACGCCGTGATCAACAAGCTGAGCAAGCTTCTTCGTTCTGCAGATGAAGCCCGCCACGTGCCGAGAATAATGGCTGAGGGGGGCATCCGCTTCTTGATTGTGGAGACACTTCCCGTCGCGAAGATCGATGGTGTCTGTTTTTGGCTCGATGAGGCCTCTCCAGTGATTGCGCTCACCACTCGCTTTGACCGAATTGACAACTTTTGGTTCGTCTTGCGCCATGAATTGGAACACGTGAAACTCCGACACGGACAGAGCCGTGTGATGTTGGACGTGGACTTGACTGGTGACCGCGCCGCTGCATCAGACGCCATTGTCCAGGAAGAGCGCGAAGCCAACTTGGCTGCTGCCGACTTTTGCGTACCCGAGAAGATGATGAGCGCCTTCGTGCGAAAGAAATCACCGTTCTTTGCGGAACGCGATCTGCGAGGTTTTGCAAGAACGATCCAGGTTCACCCCGGCCTTGTGGCCGGACAACTACAACATCGGACAGGTGACTACAGACGCTTCCGAAACCATCTGGTCCCCATCCGGGAGATTATTGCGCCCGGCGCAGTGGTTGACGGCTGGGGCGACATCTACCCTACGGAGTGATCAAATGGGCAAGACAAGTGAAATGCAGCGGCTGATCCGCCATTATCGCGACGAGACCGGCGAAGAGGCGGTCGACATGAAGAAGGTCGCAAAATGGGCGGCGGGGAAAGGTTGGCCGATGCCGCGGCCGGCCGATCCGATTGAGTTGCTGGCCAAAGAGTTCTCAAAAGCTGCAAGGCAAGAGACGAAGAAGGACAAGGTGACCGGTCGCTCATACCGGGTGAACCACAGTTTCACCGTCACTCAAGGCGGACAGCAGCTTCATTTGTGGATCGACATCGACAACGCGTCCCACGGGCCGATGCTCAAGTCGGTGACAAATCGGCGCGAGCAGATGGTGGGCGACGGCTTGCACCTACTGAATGACGTTGAGCATTGGAACCGGATCAACCCGGATCAGAAGCAAATCGAACTAGACTTGGACCTTACGCTCGACGTTGAGTGGCGCCGCAATAGCGACGAAGACGAAGAAGACGCCGCCTAGTCGGCCTTTTTCCACCGCGCCGAGGCTGCTTGGCGCGCGATGTCAACGCGCTGTTCCGGCGTAAGCGCTTTTGCACGCGCCTTCCCGCCAACTAGACCACCCTTCCGCGCCCGCTTGACGGTAACAGACTCCTCTGGCTCGCCTTCCGTGGCAATGTCCACAATGGCCTTTGCCAACTGATTGGGATCGCGCGGGCGTTTGGGTTTACGTTCGGTCATTAAGAACGCCCAACCGCAGATACTCCATGCTTCTCACAGACGATATCCAAATCGCTTGCATAAAAGCATGAGCCCGCGACGGCCTTGAACCCGTCGGGCATCTCATCAACAGCAGTACCACGGTTGCCCTTCATGAAGGACCAACCATCCTCTTGGGAGAGCCTGGCGGTGGCCTCTAACCCACACTCTGGACATTTGAGCGGAACGGAGAAACGGTCACGTGCAGTCATACAGCAAATATGGCATTCAAAGTCGGGCATTTGAAGGCAGATTTTCAAACTGACCCACTACCCATCGTTCTGTCCG
>JAEPOK010000004.1 GCA_017642935.1 Hyphomicrobiales bacterium | reverse complement strand
ATAACATCAAAAACAGATGAGCTGATCTCTCGCTTAAGCTGAGCAACCATCGCTCCCAAAAACCCTGACGACGGACAGTGGAAGCCTATGCGCTGGTGCTCGAGGCCAAGAACGCATGGGTGCGGGCTGAACCGAATGCTGCGGCCCATGCCGTCGCTCTTTGCCGGGAAGCTGCTGCGATATCGCCCCGGGCAGCGGTGGCACAGGCACAGCTATCGATCGCGCTGGCCCATTTCGGGCTTTATGGCGGCGGGTCAAACGATGATTTGGCGGACGCGCTCGACGCTGCCGTGCACGCCGTTCAGTGCGGGCCGGATGCTCCCTTGGCCCATGCGGCGCATGGCTTTGCACTATCGGTCCTCAGCCGCACTGACGCCTCGGAGATAGCTTTCGCACGATGTTTTGAATTGGGCGATGCCGATGGCGAAGGCCATTATCTGGCAGCCCGAGCAAGCTTTGCCGAGGGACGGTTTCGTTCGGCCGCGTCGCTAGCGCTTAAGTCTGCCGACTTGGTAGCGGACGTGCCGCGACCCCTGTTCCTTGCCGCCCGGGCCGCCAAACGGATCGACCCCGTGCTTGGCTGCCGCATTGCGCATTCCTGTTGCCGCCACCTTGATCGGCGCCTGTCAACCGACCCGCACGAGCTCCGCTCGCGGTACACGATGGGCCCGGCATTGGCTTTGGCGTCCGAGCGTGACCCGGCCCATGAATGGCTCGCGCAGAGCTTGGACGGTGGCTCAGTATGCGGCATCCACAATGTCTTTGGTTACGCATCAATCGATGATGTCGATGCGGGTCTGAATTCCTTGGAGGAAGCCATTGATGGCGGCTACCGCGACCTGCGGTGGCTGATGCGCGAACCAATGGTCGAGCGGTTGAAAGATCAACCGCGCTTCGAGCAGCTCACCCGGACACTCCAGGCCGCCTAGGTACATAATGGTCAAAAACGTCCAATATTATGTGGGTTCCGATTCAAAACAACGTTCTTGAGCTAAACTGAGAATGGACTTTTCTATCTACGGATTAGGAAGGCGAGGCTGGGCTTGATAATCAGCGCCTAGAATCCCGATATCGCCAAACTGTAGACGGAGATTTCGCAGTTTGAATGCGAGCCCTCTTCCATGTTGCCTTGGTGCTAGGGCATTAAGCGGACCTAACTGAACTGCTAAGAAATGAACCAGATAGCATTTGGCTTTTAGAGTTTCCGAGGGCCTTTGCGGATTTCGTTGGCCTGCATATCCATCCAAAAGATCCGTTGGGTGGGATTTCCATCGTCGCGTTGTCGCCGATCTGTCAAAGAAGGCATCGACAAGCAGCTTTGGTCATTTGCCGATGTGCCTATTCGTGCAGCCAATATGAAGATCGTCGTGGTCGAAATGGCCGATGAAAGAGGTGTCGATTCTGCTTGATGGACTACAGAGGCTTCTGAATTTCGGGAGCAGCGGATTGCGAGAGGCGAGATGTCTCGAGCCGGCTTGTTAAGGTCACCTTAGCAGCGTCCGCAACTGGCGGCAAAGCTGCCATAATCGCAAAATCAAACGGCGGACAAAGAGAGTGGCTCAAAGAGCCGCTAAATGCCCGCCTTCCGAGTGTGCCAAAAAGCAATCGTTTGTGGATTTTCTAGACGGTAGGGAATTGGGAGCGGTAAAGCGGCGCCGTTCGTGGCCTATACCGACGCCTGCCAATCAGTGGTGGCGACTGTTGGACTCCTGGCAGGCCTCAAACGATGTGGGCCGATAAAGGGAAGCTTGCTGGACGGACTTCGTAGGTTCCCAGCAACTCTACCGGACATGCGCCCAGACTGGTCAGCCATGCACCTTAGTTCAGGGCTTCAGCGGATATCGGTCGGGTTCCTCGAACACGTCGATCACCAGGCTGCCAGCCTTCAGTTTAGCGGCATGGGCAGTTCCGGCGGGGATATCCCAGCTGTCACCGGGCGCGCAATGGAGGGTGCGTCCATCGACCGTTAGTTCAAGGCCGCCCTGAACGAGTGTGCCCCACTGCGCGCCGTGCTGGTGCTCTGGTATCTCCACATCCTTGTGGACATGCAGGAAGACCACCAGCGCCCCATCTGAGCGCACCGCCGACGTGGTGACGGCGTCTTCGGGGAAAGGGATATCCAGAGACGGCTGGTCTTGAATGAAATTCGGATAGGGCATGACACCTCCTGGGTTTAGGGGATGAGTACAATCTTGCCTGAGTTGCCGGGCTGAAGGGCGAGTTCGTGAGCCTCCGCCGCGTCAGCCAGAGCCAGCTTCCTCCCCACCTTGGGTTTGATTGCACCGTCTGCGGCGGCAACGAGGATGTCTGCCAGGATGTCGTTCAACTGTCTCTCGGGCACGTTCCACAGCATGATGCCTCGAATATCGAGCTCCTTCATCATCGCCATGCGGGCATTGATCGCAATCTCCCCTCGGTTCCCGATCACAACAATCCGGCCATGCATTGCGGCGATTTCCATGTCAGCTGCAAGGTTCAAATTCGCCAGCATCTCGAGAATGAGATCGGGGCCAAGACCGCCGCTTGCCTCTCTGACGCTATCGAGATAGCCCGCCTGTGAGTGATCAACGGCGTGATCGGCGCCTTCTTTTAGGACGAGCGCCAACCCCGCCTTCGAGCCTGCGCTGCCGATGACCGTCAGGCCGGCCCGTTTAGCGAGTTGGATAGCCG
This sequence comes from Hyphomicrobiales bacterium, assembly GCA_017642935.1. Taxonomy (NCBI): domain Bacteria; kingdom Pseudomonadati; phylum Pseudomonadota; class Alphaproteobacteria; order Hyphomicrobiales; species Hyphomicrobiales bacterium. The sequence continues at coordinate 2,564 of JAEPOK010000004.1, read as the reverse complement.
CTGTGCCGACCGAACCGCTCGCCCCGTGGATAAAGACGGTTTCCCCCTGTTTGGCACCGCCACGCGCGAACAGTGCGTAGTGGGCCGTTGGATAAGAAACACCAAACGTTACAGCCTCGGCATAACTCACACCCTCCGGAATGGGCAGGACATGCGATGCTGGGCGCAGGACCCTTTCTGCATAGCACCCGCTGAAATCGAGCCCCATCGCGACGCCAGCAAAGACCCGGTCGCCGATTGCCAGCCCGGTAACGTTCTCGCCCACAGCGACAACGTCTCCTGCGGCATCACCTCCTGGAATGCAGGGCAGCGCCGGTTTGATCCGATATGTTCCTTCGCGCATGTAGGTGTCTGCGGGGTTCACGCCGGCTGCCTTCACGGCAATGACCACATCATCCGGCCCTGGTGTGGGATCGGCCACCTCATCGAGCTGCAAGACCTCTGGTCCGCCGAATTTGTGAAATTGAATGGCTTTCATGTTTCACCTCCCCACCAGGTTTTCTCTAAGGGCCGGACAACCGGCATGCGGCACGAACTGGCCGATGGTTCCTTGCGTGGGAATATGGGCCGATGTCCTTGCCTCTTTGGCCGCTACAGAGCCATCCGAAAGAAGAGCATATGCTCCACCAGCTCGGGCGATATCCCCGCCGTACCGCCGACATCGAACGGTTCCACGCGTTTGAAACCCAACTTCTCATAGAGTGCCGGCATCTCGGGATTGGCGGCGAACGTGTCGGCCAAGAGTGTCTTCAGACCAATGGCGCGTGCGTCGGCGAGACGCGCCTCGACCAAAGCTTGTCCAAGGCCCAGGCCACGCGCCTGCGGACGCACATATAGATGCTTCATCTCGCCCACCCCAGGAGAGATGGTGCGCAGCGCGCCTGTCCCCAGCAAGGTGTTGTGCGCGGACCAGGCCAAATAATAGCTGCCAACGGGGGGCAGGACCTGGTCAAACTTGTTCCAGAAGCCATCCACGTGCAGCATGATGTCAAAGTCCGGCCCACCACCTTCCACCATCCTGCGACGCATCCTGCGTACATGCTCGACGAGCAGATCTCTGGCCGCCTTGACCGGGACGTCCGCACGTGAACGGTAGCGTTTCAGGTAAGCTGCACGATAGGCAGGGTTATGTTCTATCGCAGGAACATTACCGCCGTCCGCGCCGAAGGCGGAAAGACTGCGTGCATCAATACATGCGAAATTTGGCAAATTATGCATGAGAACCGCCCTCCGCGTTTTGCTCATGAGCCACATTGGTAACAAAGTGCCGGCGAAAGTGCGAGAAAACAAAAATATGAAAATGATATCTCAGCTATCATGTTGATCGATTGGCGCGACCTTCCACCCCTCTCTGCATTACGCGCGTTTGATGCGACAGCCCGCCATGGTGGCTTTGCCAGTGCGGCACGATCTTTGAATGTCACCCATGCAGCCATCGCCCAACAGGTTCGCGGGTTGGAAGCCCATCTTGGCGTTAGTCTAGCTGTGCGACAAGGGCGCAAGGTTGTGCTCACGCAGGCCGGCAAGCAGCTCGCCCACGCTCTTGGAGACGGGTTTGACACGATCTCCAGCGGCATAGCGCGACTGAAAGAGGCACATGCCAACCGCGCGCTTCGGGTCACAACAACCCCCTTCCTGACGGAGCGGGTCATCATGCCGAAACTGTCAGAGTTTTGGGTCGCCCATCCTGGCGCTGAAATCTCGATGTCACCCACCCGAGAGTATGTTGATGTGGTTGGTGAAGGATTTGATCTCGCCGTCCGGGCGCTTCTGCCTGGCCAGACCGTTGGTTTGCCGGGATCAGGGCTGAACTGTGAAACGGTCAAAGAGACGACGCTGATCGGCATCACGTCGCCAAAGCTTCTCGCCGACTATGGACCGGAGCCTGCCAATCTCCCATGGCTCTGGCATGATGTGATGGACGTCAAACTGGAGATGATGCGCCGCTTCGGCCTGCCCATTGAGCAATTGAAGCGCGTACCGATTGGCAGCGCAAACTTGCTCCTGGAGGCCGTCCGCCAAGGGCTTGGTGTCACGATCTTTAACGAAGCCATCGCTCGCGATGAAATCGAAGCCGGCGGAATCGTTGAGATGCCTCTGCCGCAGATTGTGAAGGTTGGCTATCACGCGCTCACCCCAAAGGGCCCGGAGCACCCGCTCGTCCGGCCTTTCGTTGCGTGGGTGCGAACGCTCTTGTGATCGCTACTGAGGTCATCCCTGTCTTCGCTGAACCGTCTATCGGAAGCGTCTGTTCGCGATGAGCATCGAGCGGACACTCCGTGCCGCTGACCAACTGTTTCAAATGGCGTTGCCAAAAAGATTCTGGAAGGTTGTTGTCAATGAAGTGAAACCGGTCATTCCAACGCTCCAACTACCCCTGCCAAAACCCTCCGCGCTTTTAGAGGCTTTTGAGCGGCACGGCTTCCTTTACGCAAGTAATCAGGTGCTTGCTCACCTTTGTCTCCGCCATCGGGTCTTCGGCCACAGCTGGTGGCAAATGTATGGACCGACTGCGTTTCGCAAGAGAGAATTTGGCTCGATAGCGGACGTCGCTGATATGTATC